>CBDCOU010000001.1:0-4747 GCA_965219935.1 Caldilineaceae bacterium
GGGGATAGGGCATCTTGCTCAACCCGGCGCCACCGCCGGGTATGCGGCGTCGCGGGGAGTGCCGGCTGCCGGATTGCTGGCCCGGATCTCGGGTGTGCTGATCGCCGCAGGTGGTCTCGGAGTCATCCTGGGAGTGTGGATGGACCTGGCGGCACTCGGACTGGCCGTCTACGTGTTGCTGGCCGCTTTCATGGTCCATCACTTCTGGTCTGATGAGGAGCCGGTCCGGACCACTGAAATGTCGATGTTCATGAAGAACGTCTCCCTGGCCGGCGCCGCACTGCTGATCTTTGCTCTGTCCGCCTCCGGTGTGGACATGGGTTGGGAGCTGGGAGTCCGTCTATTGGATCTCTGAGAGTCGGCTCTTTTGGGACAGACATAGGAACGGGGCTTCGCCTATTATCGAAAAAGGAAGCTCGAGTGCGGGAGGCGAAATTCATGAAAGTAACCCAACGGACGGCCCTCCGGGAGGCGGGGTTCACCGAGGCGCAGACCAACGCCCTGGCCATGGCTCTGGAGCCACTGGTTACCAAGGAGGACTTGCAGGGCGTCGCAGAAGCGCTTCGCAACGATCTGGCCGCGTTTCGCAACGAACTGGCAGTGTTGCGCAATGATCTGCGGTGGATGAAGTGGGTGGGAGGGGCCATCGGCCTGGCCGTACTCGCCGAGTTGGCGAGCAGGTTCTTTCTATAGGGGTTGCTCTGCTGTTCCAATGGCCGAATTCCGAGACGAGATCAGACAGAACTACGTGGTCTTGCAAAGGGGGCCGAACACGAAAGGGGGCAAGTCATGAAATCAGACCAGGAGGCGGTAGGGTTCACCGAACCTCAGACCAACGCTCTGGTCATGCCGTTTGATCCGTTGGTCACCAAGCAAGACTTGCAGGGCGCCATCAAAGCCATTCGCAACGACCTGCGGTGGCTGAAGGGAGTGATAGGGGCCACCGGCTTGGCGGTGCTGGCCGACTTGGTCATCGGGTTGTTTTTATAGGATCAACCCATCCCCGGGTGGGTGACCGGTTTGACGTAGGCGGGGCACTGGGGGTCGCTCGGTAGAGTCTTGGGCATGGGCGCTGGTCAACCACCCTTGCGAGTCGCCGTGATCGGCGCCGGGTGGTGGGCGGTGGAAAACCATCTTCCGGTGTTGGCTGCCCGCCCTGACGTGGACATCCGAGCCGTCTGTCGAAAAGGGTCCGCGGAAGTTCAGGCGGTGGCAGAGCGGTTCGGCGCCCCGACGGCGACGGAGGACTACCGCCACCTGCCGTGGGATGAGTTGGATGCGGTGGTGGTTTCGTCTCCGCACAGTTTTCACCATGAGCACACCATGGCCGCCCTGGATCGGGGCCTGCACGTGATGTGCGAGAAGCCCTTGGCAATCACCGCCGCCGATGCTTTTGACATGGTGCAGAGGGCCTCGGAGCAGGAGGTGGTGCTCTTGGTGCCGCACGGATGGCAGTTCCTTCCCCAGGCGGCGGCGGCCCGCGACTGGATCAGGGGAGGCCGAATAGGCCTTCTGGAGCATGTCGTCGCTCAGATGGCCTCTCCGGCACGAGGACTGTTCTCCGGCGAGGAAGACTCTATCCCCGGCGCGGAAAGCCCGCCGGAACCATCCACTTGGGTAGGGGAAGAGGGCGGATACGCCTACGGGCAGTTGAGCCACCTCTATTCGCTGGTCTTCTGGTTAACCGGCCTGATCCCTGACGAGGTGATGGGAGCGGTGTCTCCCGGACCAGCAGGAAGCGATCTGTACGACGCTTTCCTGGCCACCACTCGCCAGGGCCCGCTCATCTCGGTCTCCGGAGGCGCAGGCGTGCCCACCTCCCAGCGGCACCACATGGAGGTTCGGGTGTTCGGAAGCGAAGGCGTGGTGATCGTCGACCTGGAGCGGGACCGTATCGAAGTGGTTCGCCAGGACGGAGACGACTACTCCTTTCCCCTGATGAGAGGCGCCACCATCTATCCGGCGCCGTTACCCGTGCACGCTTTCTGCGATCTGGCTTTGGGCTATCCCGACGCCATCAACCACGGTGATGCCGTTGCGTCTGCCTTGGGTATCGCGGTGATCCAAGCGGGCCTTCGGTCCGCCCAAACCCGATGCTCCGAGCCGGTCTCCCCATCTGTAGCCGAAACGGAAGCCAACGGGATCAAGCTGGATTAGCCAGTTGTAGGGATCCAGGCCCGGCTCGGTTCACATCGGAAAACCATTTAGGGCTTGACGCCACTTGAAGGCCCCCCAGTAGAACCTGCTTTTCCGGGTGCTCGCGAATGCCCCGCACATCAGGGTTTAGAAGCAAGGAAGACTCAAAAAACCGGATCTTCGGAAATTAGTGGGGAGTGGGGAATCCATTGATTGTGGGGGAGGGTCCTCCATAATCGGGTGCTGAAAGCAGTCGCATCTGAAAGGAGGACCCTGTGGAGACTGATGGTAGGCGTATGTGTGAGGTGTTGGTCGGGTTGGGTGACGTGGACTTGGTAGGGGTGGAGGAGCTTTCGGGTGACCGGTTGAGGGTGACGATCAGATCGGGCGCTTTTCGTCCAGTATGCGATGAGTGCGGTGGTGGGGTGTGGTCGAAGGGCTATCGGACGGTGGGGTTGGTGGATTTGCCGGCGTTTGGGCGGCCGGTGCGGTTGCGGTGGCGGAAACGTCGTTGGATGTGTCCTGATGGGGAATGCGGCGTGGGGTTGTTTGTGGAACAGGACGAGTCGGTGGCGCCGGAGCGGGCTTTGTTGACGT
The DNA here is from genome assembly GCA_965219935.1 of Caldilineaceae bacterium. Lineage (GTDB taxonomy): Bacteria > Chloroflexota > Anaerolineae > Caldilineales > Caldilineaceae > Bin34. Next base: position 2,734 of record CBDCOU010000001.1, read on the forward strand.
CTCGGGCGGGGCGGTGGGTCACTTATCAGGTGGGCCGTTTGGGGCGTACTGTGTCGGAGGTGGCCGCCGAGTTGGGGTGTGATTGGCATACGGTGAACCAGGAGACCGTCCGATGGGGAAAGTCGCTGTTGGAAGCCGACACCGCCCGGTTCGGGCGGGTGGAGGCGGTGGGAGTGGACGAGACCCTGTTCTGGAAGAAGGGCCGGTGGCGTACCAAGCAGTGGTGCACGTCGGTGGTGGATGTCGGTGGGTGTCAGTTGTTGGACATAGTGCCTGGTAGAACCGTAAAAAGCGCGGCTGGTTGGTTCCGGAACCAACCAGCGGGGTGGCGTGAGGCGATCAAGTGGGCGGTGTTGGACTTGTCCGGCCCTTATCAGGTGGCCTACGACCAGGTGTTGCCCCACGCCTTTCAGGTGGCTGACCCGTTTCATGTCATCAGGTTGGCTAACCGCACCGTCGATCAGGTCCGATGCCGGGTGCAGAACGAGACACTGGGACACCGGGGACGCAAACGCGACCCGCTGTATCGCATACGACGGCTTTTGATAATGGCCCATGAAAGGATCGACAGCCACGGCGAATCCCGCCTCCGGGGCTTGTTACGGGCTGGTGACCCCTACGGAGAGGTACGGGATGCCTGGTCGGCTAAGGAAAGCGTCCGGGACATCTACCAGATCGGAGACCCACAACTGGCTTGGGAGTTCACCCAGCAGCTGGCCTCGGATCTGCAGGACCGGTCACTCCCTCCAGAGGTGAACCGCCTGGGACGGACCATCAGCAGGTGGGCCACCCAGATCACCAACTGGCATCACTCGAAAGTGACGAACGGACCCACCGAGGGACTGAACAACCTGATCAAACGGATCAAACGAGCAGCATTCGGTTTTCGGAACTTCGACAACTACCGAATCCGAGCACTCCTCTACGCCGGAAAACCCAACTGGAAACTCCTCGCAACCATCACTCCCCACTAATTTCCGAAGTACCAAAAAACCTTCCCCTGTGACCCCCGAAATCCCCCTTCTTCATGTAACATATCACATCAAGTTGTTCGGTCATGAGAAGATCGAATATGTGTTGGATTTAGAGAAGGCAGGTGAGTATGTCACCGGTTATTCCCCCCGACGAACGCCCGCTTCTGGTCTGTCGCGTCGACTGTCCGCCCCCTCTACAAAAGGAACTTGACGATTGGACTCCTTGGCATTTTGATGACTTCGGTCGGCACTACGCCGTACTGGGTGCATCCAGTTACAAGATAATTCGCGACTTCGATCCCGAAAACGGGCTTCCTGCGGCTTTCAACGCTTCTCAGGCCACCCGCTTCATTCCCTATGTGGTCACCAGTATCCCGGACATGCACGCCTGGATAGGTAGTGAAGTGGTGACCGGAGGGCTGGACGAGCCCACCTTGGAACGGGAGTCGAAGTATCCGACGCTGGAGCAGGAACCATTCAATGGCACGATGATGACCATCTCCAAGGTGCTGGGCGCCGTCGGGAGAGACCAGATCGGTAGCGGCGGCTGTGTAGTCGAACGCTTCGAAGTCGGCCCCGAGCACACCGAAGAGTTCGATGAGTGGCTTGAGGGCGCTCACCTGGCGAGTTACGCCGAGTTGGACGGGTGGGTGAGGATTCGCACCTGCCGGGCAGATCGCACCGCCGACTATGCCTTTCCCTGGAACCGGTATCTGGGCAAGGGCAACCGGATGATCTGGTGCGAGTTGCAGGGGGATGTTGACCCGAAAGAGTTCGTTCGGCGTTCCGAATACAACGAGATACTCCAAAGCTCGCTTCGCTGGGACGCGGTGTTGCCGTACATAACCCGTGAGGCTTGCGAGGAATTCATAGTTCGAGACCTGTCCCACATTCCGTCCGCAGTCTGACGACCGCACCCGAGGTGTCCGACGGCGCCGGTCGACCAAGGCTGGCTAGCAGCACCGGGCGGAGTAAGAATCCAATGAGTAAAGAAAGGTGAGAAATGAGGCTAGGTAAGGAAATGGAGATAATCCGGCGGG
>CBDCOU010000002.1:0-25825 GCA_965219935.1 Caldilineaceae bacterium
TGGACGGTGTGCAGGGCACGACCGATGAAACCGACGGAGATGTCACAAGTGATCTCGTTGTGGAATACGTTCAGACCAGATCCACCACCCCCCAAACAGTGAACATCCCGGTTGTGAGACCAGCCAATTCGCAGGACGACGTGGCGACCACCGTCACTCATGTGCTCGGCGACAGTGACATGTTCCTCGCTAGCACTGACGACTCTGCAACCCCAACGATTGCGTACTCCTACGACTCCGACGATATCTATATCAACAGCTCGGTAACCGAGGGGACGACGATCAGCATGGACAAGTTCGAATCCACGATTGACAACAACCCCGACGAAATCGCAAACACAGGTGTCGTTATCAAAGTCCAAGTACTGGTCTACGACGCGGACGGCACCAGCATCTTCGAAATAACAGCAACAGAATAAACCGTCTCTAGGTTTTCTGTGCTAACGAGAAGGAGGCTCCCCAACCGGGGAGCCTCCTTTTTGTTGATCAGAGCTTGTTTTGGCTCAGCTGGCCGGGGTTCTTACTCTGAATATGCTTGTTCCGTCAACGTCGTAGGCAATGACTTGAATCGATGCCCGAGTGTCCCGCTGGTTGTGATCAACCAGACTTTGGAACTTGGCGATATCAACTTCTATTGCTTCAGTGCCGGTGCTGTCAATAAAGATGTCATCATCATCGTAGGCATACACCAGCGTAGGGTTGCTAGTAGCATCCGTGGCTGTGAGAAACTCGCCATGGTCCTTGAAGAGTGCCACAACGTGCAAGATGTCGTCGCCAACATCGGCAGAATCGGATCTAGCAACAACATAGACCATAGTCGAACCGTCATTGTCTGTGCCTCGTGTATTGGGTGCAGTCTGACTGTTGCCACGATCAATGTAAGTATCCAAAGCACCACTGTTGATGATGCTGTTGATCGCCGTATTGCTTCTACTGCTGGTGATCAAGAACGCACCTGTACCACTGGTATTGTCAGGATTGTTGTTTTCATCATCATTTGAAGCCGGAGTGTCAGCGTTGCTGTCGTCGTCAGTATCGTAGACAGGTGCATCACCTAAGGTGACATCGTCGCCGCTCACGGTACGGGCCACGTAAACACGCCCATCATTGTAGGTCGTGAAGTATCCATCGATCGTGGCCTGCCTAGTAGTAGCAGAGGTACCCGGGAATAGAGCAGCCCATGTTGTATAGTCGGCCACTCCATCACTTCCGGTCCGGACCGGCGCTCCACTGCTGTTACGAGCCAACTGTCTGACATCATACGTGACATTTACGGTCTCTCCGGCGTCAACCTCGATCCGACAATACCCACCACCGAGGCCAAACGGGTCAAAAACAGGGCCATCTGCTCACGCGTAACGCTCATCAGCGGCGAATACGTGGTAGCCGACGTGCCCTGGGTGTCCCGTAATAGGCGATACAGTCAATATCACCCGCGTTGGCGTGACCAGACGGAACATCCGTGAAACCAGACGACTCCGCAGCGTCACCGACACACGCCGAGAACGTGGCCGTGTAGTCCGCTTCCGGGTTGGCAGCCGCGGCGGGAGCCGCCACTACCAGCACACTGGCCACTAGCGACAACGCCAACAACACCGCTACCCGACGCCGAAAACGTCCGGAAAAAGTAAACATAAGTTCACATATTGGACGGTGTTCTTTCAGCAGGTCTCAGACCTCTGGCCTGTCCTTTATCGACATGGGCGTCGGCACGATTAGAAGGGCGACCCGAGGGAAGACGCCTTTGAAATGGCTATCCCTTTGGTTTCTTGACAACCCTCAGCTTGTCAGAGATTCGACTAACTCGGGAACATGTCGGGTAGCCACCCGCCATAGAGCACGGTAATCTATACCTCCATATTCATGAGCGAGGACATTCCTCAACCCAACGATGGCATCCCATGGTATTTGCGGGTACCCGTCCTTGAATGAGGGACTGAGGCGGCCAGCCGCCTCCCCAAGGTTCAGTAAGCACTTCTCAAGAGCCCGCCGAGCGATGAGGTCGCCCCGATCGTAGGCTGCACCAGCTTCAGTTACCACAATGCTGACTTCCTCAGCAGCTGTTAAGAGGTCCTCGAGGTACCCGCGGTCGCGAAAACCGGGAGTCACAGGGGAACCGCTTCTCTCAATATCATCTCCCTGCGGTACTGGCCCTTTCCGTCCAAGGCCTGACGCAAGCCGTTCAGGCTCAAGACATCAACGTTGCATCCCAGCATCTTCTCCAAATCTCCCTTGAGGTGTACCTGCTCAAAAAGAGAACCGTCCTCTTCGAACAAGACCAGCAGGTCCAGATCGCTTTCCTTCCCTACCTCACCCCGAACTGCAGAACCGAACACATAGACCTCTATCCCGCCACGTGAACGCACCACCTCTACAATGCGATCTTTCTTGGCAGCTAGAAGAGCCCCCACACGACCTTCAACACTCATTCTCCTGAAGTTAGCAAATCAATCTCGGTTCTTCACCGTTTGGCATTTGAACGAGGCAGAGCGCGGTCAGCGGGTGCTGATGACGATCAGCAAGATTTCCCAGGGGGTCGAGCATCGGGATTCCCCACTCTGGGGTGGTGGTTCCCAGCAAAGCCGCTCACTAATGCGACCCGGCCGACCGGTGTCTTGGGGGATCAGGGGAGGGGAGGGGTCGCAGAACCGGTGGGTGGGAGGCGACTGTTCAATGTAGCCTCTGTAACCGTGACAAGACCTGGGACGACTGCCAACAGCGAGTTGCCGTGGGGGCCGGAGAGTCGTGTTGCAGTTCCGGACTGGGCACTTGGACAGCAGTTGCTTGGTTCCGATCTGCCGGCCGTCATGGACGATCACGAACGGATGATTGAAGGGGGGAAGGTGGTCCGGCTTTCGAGTTCTGTGGTGGGTTGTGACTGTGGGGCTTTGGGGGAGGTGTCCGCTCCGCGGGGTTTTGTGTTTCCTTCTGTTTTGGATGGGTGGCTACGGGGATGGGCGGCTTGCGCGGGGCTGGTTTTGTCGGTGGTGAGGGCCTATGGGGGAGGAGTCGAAAAGGGGCTGGCAGCCGAGTTGACCGGTGTGGGTCCGGGTCATGTCGATCAGGCGTTGGCGTGGTTGGAGGACGAGGGTTATGTGCAGCGGCGGGTGGTGTCGGTTCCGTGGTATTACAGCAGCAGAAATGCTGTGATGTGGTTGGAGAAACCCCACCCGGGGTTGATCGGTAAGCCGTTTCCTCGGTTTGTGGGACACGGGGTGACCGCGGATCGTTTGCCGCCCCAGTTTTGGTGGATGTTCTGGTCGGGACTCGATCCCATGCTTATTCGATTGCCCGATCATGCCTGGTACGTGGCTTCTCGGATGATCACCCCCGACGATCAACGACGGAACCTACCTGCCGAGACATGGGCGTTGAAGCATCTTCCCCGAACGGTGCTGGGAAAGTTGGTGTCCGATCCGGGATTTGCGGACACGGAGGTCAAAGACCGGGTTGAGTGGGTGTTGAACGGGACGGGCGGAGTGTGACCGGGACGTGGGAGGAGTTATGGAAGGTCTTCGAGCCGCTTTTGCCGAGGGTTGCGGGGGTGACAGACGATCTTGGAGGGGTTCTGATAGGCGGTACGGCTCTGGCGATTCATCTGGAGCATCGCCCGTCGTTTGATATCGATGTGCAGGTGGTGGAGGACTTCGACAGCAATAGGTTGGCCGGTCGGCTTTCTGGGGAACTGGGAGTTCATGTCGAAACCACCGCAACCAACTACGTCCAGGCCTTGGCTGATGGCATCAAAGTGGAAATTTGGAAAAGCAGACACACCGAGAGCCCTATCGAAACCGGGCCGATCGTTTCGGGAATAGGGGTGGCGTCGCTTCCGGATCTGTTTGCCTTGAAACTTCGAGCGGTTGTTGACCGCAAACAGTTCCGCGATTTCTATGACATAGCCACCCTGATGGAACGGGTGATGCCACTGAAAGAAGGGTTGCGTTGCTACGCGTACCGATTCGGGCGGCTGTTGACCTACGAGGAGGTCGGCGAGGTGCTGAGCGCTCTGCGATGCCCCTCCCAATACATTCCACCCGATCCCAACTTCGAGCACAATCGCCGCAGGGTGCTCACAGCTATCGGCAACGCCGTTGAAGAAGCACTCGGTTGGATTGCCAGCAGGGAAGGAACCCACCAAGCGACCACCACACCACCCACCTCCCCCCGCAACCCACCGGACTAACCAAAAGCCGATCGGCCAACTACCCGAAAACAGAGTCTGGAGGCTGAGCGAGGGCCCGGGCAACCGTTCGGATCGGCGACTCCCCCTATGTGAACTTATGTTTACTTTTCTGAGCCGGTTCCGGCGTCAGACAGCAGTCCTGACCACCCTGGCCCTGGTGGCCAGTGTCCTGGTCGCCGTACCAGTGTCAGCTGCTGATGACCCGCCGAAGCCCAGTTATGAGGCGACGTTCTCGGCATGTGTCGGTGAAGCTGAGGATTCGCAGGGATTTACGGATGTCCAGGCTGCTGATGCTGGCAGGGCCGATATTGATTGTATCGGTTACTACGGGATCACGATGGGCACCGGTGATGGTTCCACCTATTCGCCGCTCATGAGCGTTACGCGTGAGCATATGGCCTTGTTCCTCATCCGTTTGGCCAAGGTGGTGGGAATCGAGATGGCCTCTGATCCCGCCGATCCCGGTTTCACCGACATTGGTGATCTGGGTGACGAGTCACAGACCGCGATTGCACAGTTGAAGGCCTTGGAGATCACGAGGGGCAACAATTCTTCGGGTACCACGTACGGTCCCGCGGATCCAGTGACCCGTGGGCAGATGGCTTTGTTCATTGCCCGGTTGATGAACCAAATGGCTCCTATGTCTAACGGCGGCGCGGACACTATGGCTGATTGGGGTTACACCCCTGATGATGTGAAGAAGAACAAGGTTCAGGATGATGGGAAGGCCCGGGAAGTTCTTTCTCCGTTTACGGATTTGGAACGGGTGACGAAGGAAACCTTTGACTCGATCACTTGGTTGTATGAGCTGGGTGTGGCGTCTGGTTCTCACGGCTCCCCAACGCAGTACAGTCCCTTCCAGCAGATCACCCGCAGGTCCATGGCACAGTTCATGGCCGGTGTGCTGCATCATTCCAACGCCCGACCCTCGGGTTTGACGGTCCAAGCTAACCCCACTTCGGGGTTTGCCATAGCTCCCACGGTGGTTGCGTCGGTACGGACTGAAATGTTCGCTCCGGTTTCCAATCAGCCGGTGGATGCTTTTAGCAGCAATCACGCGAGGACCATGGGTCTCAAAGGCGATGGCACTTGCAATACAGATCAAATTGATGGTGATGGTTGTGAGTGGACCGACAGTGACGAGGTGACCAACAAGCAGGGGAACCTGCAGGTCGATTTGGAAGATGACGCGATCGAGGATGGGAAAACCACGGTGGTTTATGTCTGGATCGGCACTGAAGACGGTGACGAGTTCGACAAGGACGACGCCAATTATTCTGCTGTGTCGATTGCTTCCCATAAGCCAGAGGCTTCTATGAAGGTGACTACCTCGCTACCTGACAATGTTGGCTCTACCGACGTGGATCACGATGGAGATGGTACCGCAGATCAGTCTGCCAGTTATGTGCATTTGGGTCGAACCGGCAGTGTCACTATTACGGTGCAGCTTAGGGACGATGCTGATAAGCCGGTTGCGCGGGAGGGTGTGACCATCAATGTCGGAGTGCTCCAAAACCCAGCAGACGGAAACCTAAGTAGGAATACCAGTGTTGGTAAGTGGGACACTGATGCAGACGGCAAGATCGAGTATGTAGTGAACGGTCCGACATCCACAGATGATGATGACAGCCGGGTGGACACTATCACCTTGACGTATGAGGGCAAAGCCACTGTCGCTATCAATCCGGTGGTGGTGTATATCAACTGGATTGAAGCTGTTTCTGCCGCTGCCGTGATTGTTGGTGATGCCCCTGTCTATGTTGTTCCTGATGATGACGACGAAGTGGTGGTTACCGTTTCGGCAGTCTTGTACGACCAATACGGGACTGGATATGATCAACCTGACGACACCGCGACGGACAACATCAATGAAGGTGAGGTGACCTTCACCTTTGACGATTCGCAACTCAACCTTGACGACAGTAATGCCGACACCACCGATGATCAGACACCGACGGATGATCTGAATCGGAACGGTAAAGCGTCTGTACGTGTAAGGGGTGAAGCAGATGCTGGAACGCCTATCAGCCCCACCATAGCAATATCGGGTCTGACCGGCGATGATCAGGTTGAGGCTCCTTCGGCAGTGCAGGTTGTGGATGAGGCTGGTCGCAGCAACACCGGAGCAGTGACGGCCGACCGACTGATGGCCAAGGAAAACAAATTCCTCGCCGACACAGCCGACACTCCTGACGGCAACTCGGACTTGGTGTACTCCTATGACAAGGACGACACATTTATCTTCGATGCCACAGCCAATGGATACGACAAAGGCGATGACCTTACCATCGACGAGTTCGAAGAACTATTAAGCGACGGAAACAGTAACGGTATCCCCACCAGCAAAGCTACAGTGGATGTCGTGGTATACAGACCCAACGGAATCAGCATATTCACAATCACCAGCACAGGTTGATCCGGAACTCTAACCCCAAAGAAGTGGAGGCTCCCCGGTTGGGGAGCCTCCATCTTGTTTAGGAGTTGTGGGTTTAGCGTTAGGTTGCGGATGCCATTGTGGTGACTTGGAAGATGCTGACTCCTCCGGGTTTGTAGGCTATCACTCGGACAACCGCTTCGGTTACGATCGGAGTGTTTGCTGCTTGGAGTTTGCTCCCGAGCATTTCCTCGAACTTCTCGATACTGATACGCTCACCGGTGCTCTCGGTGCTTCCGACACCGTTGATGAAGATATCGTCTTCGTCATAGCTGTACACCAAATCAGAGTTAGGTGTGGTGACCCTACCATCGTCGGCCAGGAACTCATCGTCATCACCTAGGAGGTTATCAACGGTCATAGCGCCGGTGTCCTCGTCATCGGCCCTGGTAACAACCTGCACCTGCTTGTTGCCCTGAGCATTTCCATCGCCGGTAATGTCAGTGACAGCATCGTTTGTTGTGGCAGTGCCTGGTTCGGCCACGTACGCCACAACAATCTCAGTACCAACAGTGACGGTTTCGCCAGCGTCGTCCCCGAGGACTACTCGGCGAGAAGCCGTACCGTTGCGGTTCACATTGGCAGTGCCTTCGCCGCCAGTGCCGATGTTGATTCCGACCATGTGACCGGCCGCTTCACGGAAACCCCTGCCGAACTGATCGTAAAGGGTCATGGTAGCTGTAATAGTCACATCACCGTCTTTATCAGGTATGACATAAACAGGCGCCGTGCCAGTAGACGAAGAAGTAACCGGGTTTTCCTCGGTCCAGGTGATGGTTACCGAGGCGTTAGCGTTTCCACCGCTTAGCACAGTGCTTCCGCCGCTGTCAGCTGCAAGATTGGTGAAGGTGATTACGTCAATCCGGTTCTCCAGATTGGCCGTGGCGGCAAACGTCCCACCATTTCCATCATCAGCACCAGAATGCTCATCGTTCTTGTCGTCATCGTCATCGGGAGCATCAACCACATAGGTGGCCTTGCCGTCCTCGTCGGTGGTTAGCGTAGCCACCGCCGTGTTGTTATAGGCGACACGATCACCCGTATCATCATTGTTGGCGTCAGGAGACTGCATCACACCCACGCTGATCTTGATCCCGGCACGCGCTACCGGATCACCCTGAGCATTTCCGTCGCCGTCCTCTTCACCGTCCACCAGTTGGACTGTGATCGTGACGCTCTTCAACTTGTCCAGGTCGGCTTGGTCACCGATGGTTTGTTTAGCAAGTGACGTGCTTACCTTGATCGATCCCTCAGCGTTGCTCGAAGCGATCGAAGCGGTCACCTCGTCGACATCGTCAGAGTCGAACTCGTCACCGTCCTCATCACCGATCCACGCGTAATACACGCGGGTCTCACCTTCGGTGGCCTCACCTGTCAAGATGATGTTGCCGTCCCCGTCGGTGAACTCATCATTGTTGCTCCACGTGCAATCACCGCTAGGAGCCGCTTCACCGGTCTTGCATTTGCCATCTTCGTCCAAAGCACCAGTTTCGCTGTTAAAGACATCTACGGCCTGGTCCGCTACCGCCGCGAAACCGTCGCTGCGGACCGAAACCACTACCGAACCGCTATCCACCACACCATAAGCAGTACCGGGAGATGCCTGAATGCTCAAACCGGCGGGGCGAGCGTTGGAATGATCCAACACCCCGGCCATGAAACCGGCCATCGACGCACGAGTGATCGACTGCGAAGGACCATACGAAGTGGCATTAATACCAGACGCGACACCCAACTCCCAAAGGTTGGTGATCGCATCAAAGGCCGATTTGGTGGTCGGACCCAGATCGGTAAATGGTGAACCGATCTTCTTGTCCTGATCATTGTCTACCACATCAGACGGGGTATACCCGAAATCGCCTTCGCTATCGTCACCATCGGTCATTGGCGTCATCTTGTCCATCAACCGAGAGATGAACAAGGCCATGTGATCACGTTGCACCGCATCAGCAGGCGAATAGGTAGTAGCCGACGTACCCTGAGTGATGTCAAGGTCGGCCAACTGGTTGATCGCGGTCTGGGACTCGTCCGACAGGTCACCGATATCGGTGAAACCCGCATCAGCAGGATCGGAAACCATCTCGATTCCCACCCGAGCGGCCAAACGAGTCAAGAACAGGGCCATGTGCTCACGCGTAACGCTCATAAGCGGCGAATACGTAGTAGCAGAAGTTCCCTGGGTGATCCCATAGTATGCAATACAGTTGATGTCACCGGCGTTCTCATGACCCGACGGAACATCGGTGAAACCCTGATCTCCTGTAGCGGCACCAACACATGCCGAGAACGTGGCCTCATAGTCCGCTTTCGGCGGGTCGTCAGCAGCTGACACTGGTACGGCGACCAGGACGCTGGCCACCAGTGCCAGGGCTGTCAGGACTGCTGTCTGACGCCGGAACCGGCTCAGAAAAGTAAACATAGTGGAGGAGCTTTCGGGTGACCGGTTGAGGGTGACGATCAGATCGGGCGCTTTTCGTCCAGTATGCGATGAGTGCGGTGGTGGGGTGTGGTCGAAGGGCTATCGGACGGTGGGGTTGGTGGATTTGCCGGCGTTTGGGCGGCCGGTGCGGTTGCGGTGGCGGAAACGTCGTTGGATGTGTCCTGATGGGGAATGCGGCGTGGGGTCGTTTGTGGAACAGGACGAGTCGGTGGCGCCGGAGCGGGCTTTGTTGACGTCTCGGGCGGGGCGGTGGGTCACTTATCAGGTGGGCCGTTTGGGGCGTACTGTGTCGGAGGTGGCCGCCGAGTTGGGGTGTGATTGGCATACGGTGAACCAGGAGACCGTCCGATGGGGAAAGTCGCTGTTGGAAGCCGACACCGCCCGGTTCGGGCGGGTGGAGGCGGTGGGAGTGGACGAGACCCTGTTCTGGAAGAAGGGCCGGTGGCGTACCAAGCAGTGGTGCACGTCGGTGGTGGATGTCGGTGGGTGTCAGTTGTTGGACATAGTGCCTGGTAGAACCGTAAAAAGCGCGGCTGGTTGGTTCCGGAACCAACCAGCGGGGTGGCGTGAGGCGATCAAGTGGGCGGTGTTGGACTTGTCCGGCCCTTATCAGGTGGCCTACGACCAGGTGTTGCCCCACGCCTTTCAGGTGGCTGACCCGTTTCATGTCATCAGGTTGGCTAACCGCACCGTCGATCAGGTCCGATCCCGGGTGCAGAACGAGACACTGGGACACCGGGGACGCAAACGCGACCCGCTGTATCGCATACGACGGCTTTTGATAATGGCCCATGAAAGGATCGACAGCCACGGCGAATCCCGCCTCCGGGGCTTGTTACGGGCTGGTGACCCCTACGGAGAGGTACGGGATGCCTGGTCGGCTAAGGAAAGCGTCCGGGACATCTACCAGATCGGAGACCCACAACTGGCTTGGGAGTTCACCCAGCAGCTGGCCTCGGATCTGCAGGACCGGTCACTCCCTCCAGAGGTGAACCGCCTGGGACGGACCATCAGCAGGTGGGCCACCCAGATCACCAACTGGCATCACTCGAAAGTGACGAACGGACCCACCGAGGGACTGAACAACCTGATCAAACGGATCAAACGAGCAGCATTCGGTTTTCGGAACTTCGACAACTACCGAATCCGAGCACTCCTCTACGCCGGAAAACCCAACTGGAAACTCCTCGCAACCATCACTCCCCACTAATTTCCGAAGTACCCGTTAACCACCAGACCACGCAAAGACGCCAGGCGGGGAGCTATCAGATCAGCAATAATTTCCGGGCGTTCTGAGGCGGGGGCAAGGGCGGCCTCACCCCAGAGAGCTCGACCGACGGTGAACCCGGAACACCCTGAACTCATGGCGACTTCCAGTTGCGAGCGGTAACTTTCGAATCCCCCGCCGCCTGACAGCAGGGTCCAGGGCATCTGGCAGCGGGCGGAGATCTCCGCGCAGGCTGCTTTCCAACGGTGCGGATCGGTGTCATGGTCGGGATCAACCGGAAAGGGCAGCTTCAAAACATCCGGACCCATCGGAGCGAAACGTTCCACCGTCTCCAGGACAATCCGGGGACGATCCGAAGGGTCGGCGAGGCCATAGAACATCGGTTCCAACATCAGTGGGATACCTACCCGGCGGCACTCGGCCAGGATTTCGGTCACGGCTCGCTCTTGAAGTTCGGCATGTGGGCGATCGGGCTGGTAGAACACCAACAGTTTGGCTGCGGCCGCTCCGCTGTCCGCCGCGGCCTGCACCGACCAGCCATCCAACAGGCCGACCGGCGCTACCTCGGGATCTGCCATATAGCCCTGAGCTTCCAGGGCCATGGTGAAACCCACCCCGGGTGAGAGCGCCCCTTCTGACACCAGAGGCAGGGAATACTCGGGCTCGAGCATGACCCCGGTGGCCAGATGGGACAACCCGGCCACCAGGTCCCGCTTCAAATCCACCAGAGCTTGGTGGGTGACCGAACCAGGATCGTCGGGAGCCAATACGCTGCGGAGAGAGTCGCGATGATCGATCGCCAACACCCCGAAGCGCCCGTTGCGGGTGAGATCGGCCAGGCTCATTCAGGAACCCGGATCCATGCCTGCCACCGGCAACTCCCATGCTCCGGCGGACCAGTCGGCCTCTATCCAGGTGTGTTCGGAGGCAAAACAGGGGGGAGTGCGCCGATCGTCTCCGATCAACTCGCCGGCCAGATAATTGAGGAAGTACATGTTTGCGCCCGGGCACGCCACCGAAGTGTGATAGCCCTTGGGCACCAGCACCGCATCACCGTCGCCAGCCACCACGATCTCGTCGAACCCCTCCTCGGTCCGCCAGTTGCGATGCATTACGTAACCTTCGGGGCGGTCCAACCGAAAGTAATACACCTCCTCCAGGTAGGGGGAGCCATCCCGCCCGTCGTGGCAGTGCGGCGGCCAGCCCGACCAAGTCCCCCGTGGCACGAACACCTCGTAGAGGATCAGCCGTTCGGCGGGCAAGGGGTAGGCCAAAGTGTGAACCACCTGACGGTACGACTGCCCACCGCCCCGTAGCTCCACTTTCATCTCCTGTGGGTCGATCACCCGAACCGGATACCGTCCCGCCGCGGGAGCAGAACCCACCGCAACCACCAAAGAGCGGTCGGTCGTGATTTCAAAAGGAGTATCCGGCGGCAGGTAGACCACCCGATCCAGTTCCTCGAACACCGACCTGCGCCTGATAGACACATCGAATCCATCCCCCGTCACCCGCCCGGTGCCGGAGAGGGGGGTGATGGCCACTTCCCGATCAGCCTCCAATCCCGACCACGGTTCGGACGGCCGCAACTCCACCACCGAGAACGCCACGTACTCCCAACCGGCCGATTCCGGGGTGATTTCCAGAACCCGTCCCGGCCCGGGCCTAGCCCTTATGGGTCCCGACAGGTGACCGGCTGTTATCTCTGCCCTCCTGCCGGTGTCACGCCGGCGGCGAATGGATATCGGCGGCGTTGAAGGTGTAGTTGAAGCGCCGACACCATATGGCCACTGTCTGAAAGTCGTCCAGGCTCACATCGGCGGACACCTCGTAGTTCTGGTTGCCCTGGTTGCCCTTCAGATCCCCCAGCGAAAGGTACTCCACTGCCGAATAGGCGCCCCGGTCGTCCACCAGGGGCGAAGCAGAGAGAATCACCAGCAGGTCGGGTCCGTTGGACACGTCCAGGTTCTCGAACCGGATCACGTGCGAGCCGTCGGGTTGCCGGTAGACCAACACGGTGCCCGTCCCGGGATGTCCCAGGCTGATCCATTCCGAGGAGGACAGGAGCACCGGACCTTGCGGAACCGGCGCCGTTGTGGTGGGAGGCAAGGTGGTGGTCGTGGGAGCCGCAGCGGTGGTCGTGGTGGTTTCTGAAGCGGTGGGTTGGGTGCTAGTCGATGATTCCTCGTCGGACCCTCCCGCAGTCTGGGTCGAAGTGGTGGCGGCAACCGGATCGGGCGCGGTGGTGGTGTCCGGCGCTGGGCTCTCGGGCGCCGCGGTGGTTGGAGGGGACGTGGTTACCGGTGTGGTTGCCACAGCCACCGGCGCCGGAAAGTCCTCGTTGACCTCCTCGTCGATCCACAATTTGTGTGGTTCGAAGTAGGCGACCACAAAGATCCCCAACCCGACAACGATCACCGCAATGGCAATCTTGGTTTGGACCCGCAGGCCCAACAGAAAACGAAAAAAGCGTCTCACAATCAACTCCTACCGGCTCGATCTGGGCGGTTCATCGGCAAATATCGGGGTCGTGCTGGATCATTCTGGTGCGGATGGTGAACACCGAATCTCCCGAGAGAACGGCTCCTCGCCCGAACAGGCGGCCCTCTTCCCAGTTGGAGAGTCCCAGTTCGGGGCGTCCCAGGGCGAACTGGCCGTCCACCCAGCGGGTGAATCCGTTGCCTACGAAGGGAGAGTCCACGGTGTCGTAGAACCGTTGTTGGGCGGCGGGGTCGTCATCAATCAGGCTGGCCACCAGCTTGGGGCTGTGGGCATTGAACATTTCCACCCCCTGCTCCACGCTGTCCACCACGGTCAAGGTGACCTCGGGGCTTTCCTCCCACTCCCATTCGGTCCCCAGTTCATCCCTGGCCAATAGCTCTGTGATGGGTTCCACCGTTTTGCCCTCTGCCCTGGTCACAGAGTCCGCACGAAACCACTCGGCAGGGACCAGCCCTTGAGATTCCGGAGTCACCCACAGCTTGGGATTGACGCCCCGGTGCTCGGCTGCTCGGGTTAGAGACTCCAAGAACACCGGCGCCAGTTCCTCTGATCGGGAACCAACGATGGCACACACATTGAGGGTGTTGCAGACCTTGCGGTCCAACGAATTACGCACGGCCGCCGCGAAGCGGGCCGGATCGGCGTGGGGGCCGGCCACCATCCAAGATCCACCCGTTCCATGCAAGCTCACCGCGATGCCGCTTTGGCGAGCAACCGCCCCTAGCTGTCCGACGGCCCGACCCGATCCTCGGGCCACCGCCAGAGACAGCTTGGCCTGGGAAAAGAGCGCCCATCCGGCGGCATGGGAAGGGCTGTCCACCAAGCCGATGGCGCCTTCCGGCAATCCCGCCTCGGCCAGGGCGGGGTCGAGGGCGTGTCTCACTATTGCCCGGGCGGTTCCCAAGGCCGCCGATCCGATGCGGAACACCACCGTGTTGCCCGATCGCAACACCCCGGTGGCGTCGGCGAACACGTTGGGGCGCCCCTCGAACACAAACCCCACCACTCCCAAACCGGAGCGCACCAGCTGCGCTTCCCACCCGGTGTGAGGGACCTTTTCGATGACTTCTCCCCGTCCTGAGGAGGCGTCTCTCCAGGTGAGCAATCCGGCCACCATGTCGGCCCGCATCTTGGGCGACAGCACCAGGCGAGTGGTGGTCCGACCCTGGGCCCGGGCCTGCTCCACGTCCGCTCGGTTGGCTTCGGAAATGGGACCAAATGCGGAGTCATCGGACAGGCGTCGAGCAAACGCCTCATAGAAACCTGTGATCTGATGATCGGTCACTGCCCCAAGGGCCGAAAATGCGTGATGGGCCCGATCCACTGCGCGGGCGGCGACATCCCAGTCGGCTGAGGGGATGCGCAGCAGATCCCCGGTGGCCTGCACCACCACCAGCCGGTCTCCGGGAGCGAAGCCGGAAGCCAACTCCTCGCTCACCACCGTCACCCGGTCGCCCCCGAAAGGGATCTGCATGCCGGCCGTCAAGCCGGTCAACCGATTTGTCATTGGTCCTAAGAGGTTACCGAAATGAGATTTGCCGATCTGGGGTCACGACAGCTTCAGGACGGTTGTATTACCTCAGGCTGAAATCTTGTCCCAGAGCCAAAGCAGCACTTGGAGCACCCCATAACTACCGAACGCCAACCAGACCTGCCGCTTCATTCGTCTCAAGAAGTCCTGGAACTCCGCGCTGAAATCTGCAAATTCCATGGACACATCACTCCCCGGTTGGTAATGCGGCGGTGCATCCAGCTGGTGGTGGCGGGCCCCGTCGGAGTCCCCTTCCGACGCCGGAGTATTGGGAGACATCGCCTACTCTCGCGCCTCATCCACGGCTAGAAATAGCGCAGCAGAATCCCGACCGCCCCCAGGATGGCCGCCACCACCCAAATGACACGGTTCGTGCCGAGTCGCACATCTCTGATCGCGATATGCACGTCCCGGATCGCGATCTGAAGATCTGACCGCACACTCTCGATTATGGAGGTCAATTCGGCAGTTGCCCGGTCCATCCTGGAGTTCAGATCGGAAGCGACACGGTCGATCTTGGCGTTGAGTTCGGCAGTTGCCCCGTCGACTTTGCCTTCCAGTTCGGACTTGACCAGAAGTAGCTGTCCGGTGGTGGCGGGCGCCGCCAGGTCCCCTTCCGGCAATTGGGTGCTTGTGGACATTGTGTTCCCCCTTCAACTGTTATATATGCCCATAGGACATCTTATCCCGTCACTTTATCCCCTCTTGCTTCCGAAGTCAAGCTTAATCGAGCCCTTTTTGTCGCGGGTATACTTTCGGAGCGGGTATGGAACTGGTCGACTATTTGCCGGTGGCGGTGATGCTGGTGCTGGCCACCGGCTTCGTGGGGGTTTCACTGGTGGTCTCCCGGCTTATGTCGCCCCATCGGCCCACTCCCGAAAAGCTGGCGCCCTATGAGTGCGGGATCATCGCCGAGGGTGAGCCCAGCACCCGCTTTCCCATCCAGTTCTACCTGGTGGCCATGCTGTTCGTGGTGTTCGACGTGGAAATCATCTTTCTGTTCGCCTGGGCTTCCCGTTTCAACGGCCTGGGATGGTTTGGAATCGGAGCGATGGCCATTTTCACCTTCTTTGTGATCGAAACCCTGATCTATGTCTGGAAGAGGGGCGCCTTGGATTGGAACGTCCCCGGACGCAGACGCTACCTTCCCACCGAAGGGACCACCTGACCGTGGCCCGCAGGTCCACCCCGGGCAACATCGTAACCACCACCATCGACTGGGCGGCCCGCTGGGCACAGACCCAGTCCATGTGGCCCGCCACCTTCGGTTTGGCCTGCTGTGCGATCGAGATGATGGCCACCGGCACCGCCCACCACGACCTGGCCCGCTTCGGGATGGAGGTGTTCCGCGCCTCTCCCCGTCAGGCCGACCTGATGATCGTGGCCGGGCGGGTCAGCCAGAAGATGGCCCCGGTGCTCCGGCAGGTGTTCGACCAGATGCCCGAACCCAAGTGGGTGATCTCCATGGGCGCCTGCGCCTCGACCGGCGGGATGTTCAACAACTACGCCCTGGTGCAGGGGGTCGATCAGGTGGTGCCGGTGGACATGTATGTGCCCGGATGTCCCCCCGGCCCCCAAAGCCTGATGCACGGGATACTCACCCTGCAGCGCCAGATCATGTCCGGACGCAAAGCCACCGTCTGATGGCGCATTTGCTCGACCCGCTGATGGAGCGGTTCCCCGAGGCCCGCTGGGAGATCTCGGAAAGGGAATGGCTGGTGGATGTGGAGCGGTCCCACCTTGCCAGCCTGGCTGAGGCCTGTCGTGACATCGGATTCGAGGTGTGCGCGGATGTCACTGCGGTTGACTGGTATCGGAAGCGCCGCATCCGGTTTCAGTTGGTGGTGAACCTCTTGTCTCATCAGCATCGGGCACGCCTTCGGATCACCACCGGGATTCCCGGAGACGATCCGGTGGTTCCGTCGCTGTGTTCGGTTTATCCGGGCGCCGGCTTTCCCGAACGGGAAGTGTTTGATCTGTTCGGGATCACTTTCGAGGGTCATCCCGACCTCACCCGGATTCTGATGCCCGACGACTGGGAGGGCCATCCTCTGCGCAAGGACTTTTCGGTGGGTTCGGTTCCCGTCCGGTTCAAGGACTCCCACCAGGTGATCTGATGGCCAGACGAACACTGATGGAAACGTGGGTGTCGGGCACGGAGGAACCCGACGCCACCCCCACCGGCGAGGGTGTGCAGGAGATGACCGCCCAGGAGACCGGATACCGCCTTCGTGAACAGTTGGGTGCGGTGGTGACCGATGACTATCTGTATGAGGAAGAGGTGTCCGACGACGAGCGGATGATCGTCAACATGGGACCCCAACACCCGTCCACCCACGGGGTGTTGCGCCTGCAACTGGAATTGGAAGGGGAGGTGATCAAACGGTGCCGGCCGGTGATCGGTTACCTGCACACCGGAATGGAGAAAACCGCCGAAACCCTCACCTTCATGCAGGGTCCCACCAACGTCACCCGCATGGACTACCTTGCGCCTCTCCACAACGAATTGGCCTACTCACTAGCCACCGAGCAACTGCTGGAGGTGGAGGTCCCGCCGCGGGCGGCAGCCATCCGGGTGTTGATGACCGAACTGAACCGGATCTCTTCTCACCTGGTGGCCCTGGCCACCAACGGCATGGACATCGGGGCGATCTCCATGATGATGTACGGGTTTCGGGAGCGGGAACAGATCCTGGCCTTCTTCGAAAAGACCACCGGCCTGCGCATGAACCACAACTTCATCCGTCCGGGAGGGGTGGCGGCCGATCTTCCGCCCGGATGGCGGGGGGATGTTGCGCAGATTCTGCGAACCATTCCCAAACGGTTGGTCGAATACGACGACCTGTTGCGGGACAACCCCATCTGGCTGTCCCGCACCCAGGGGGTGGGAGTGATCAGCGCCGAGGAATGTCGAGCCTATGGCATCACCGGCCCGATCCTGCGCGCCACGGGGGTGGACTGGGATCTTCGCAAAGTGTTTCCATACAGCGGGATCGACCAGTACGACTTCGACGTGGCGGTGGGTTCCGCCGGGGATGTGTACGACCGATACCGGGTGAGGGTGGAGGAAATCATCCAGTCGCTTCGCATCGTGGAGCAGGCCGCGGAAATGATGCCGTCCGGTGACTATCGGGTGGATGATCGCAAGGTCACCCCGCCGCCCCGGGCGCGGATCGACGAGTCCATGGAAGCCCTGATCCACCACTTCAAGATATTCACCGAGGGCTTTCGGGCGCCGGCGGGAGAAACCTATGCGGCGGTGGAATCTCCCCGGGGTGAGCTTGGGTGCTACCTGGTTTCCGACGGGGGCGGAAAACCTTGGCGATGCCACATCCGGGCGCCGTCCTTTTACAACCTGCAGGCTCTGCCGGTGATGCTGGCCGACTCGATGGTGGCCGACACCATCGCCACCATCGCATCGCTTGATCCCGTGATGGGAGACGTGGACCGATAAGGCCCATGGAGCGGCGCAGGATCCGGTTGGAGGGGGAGGCTGTCTCGGTGTTCGTGGAGGGTTCGGAACTGGTGGCCGAGGACGGGCGCACGGTGCCTGTGTCGGAGGCGGTCCACCTTCCGCCGGTGACTCCGCAAAAGATCATCTGCATCCACCTCAACTACCGAAGCCGGGTTGCGGAATACATGTTGCCCACCCCGGCCACTCCCACCTATTTCCACAAGCCGGTCAACTCACTCAACGCCCACCAAGGGCGGGTGGTTCGCCCCAAGGGATGCCGGTTTCTCAACTACGAGGGTGAGATTGCCCTGGTGATCGGGAGAAAGTGCCGGAATGTGAGCCGAGAACAGGCAACCGAGTACATCGGGGGCTACACTATCGCCAACGACTTCGGAATTCACGACTTTCGGGACACCGACGCCGGCTCCATGCTGCGAGTCAAGGGGTCCGACACCCTATGCCCGGTGGGTCCGGGGGTGGTCGCAGACTGGGACCCGGCTAGCAAGGGCATCCGCACCTATGTGAACGGGTACCTGCGACAGGAGGGGAACACCGCCGAGATGATCTGGAACTTTTCCTACCTGGTGGCCGACCTGGCCCGCACCATCACCCTGGAGCCCGGGGATCTGATCCTCACCGGCACCCCCGCCAACTCCCGACCCGTCGAGCCGGGTGATGTGGTGACGGTGGAAGTGGATGGTTTGGGAACTCTGACCAACACCGTTGTCGAGGGGGGCGAAGTGGACCCCACGGTGGGAGCACAACCCACCCGGTCGGAAGAAGTGGTCTCCACGGCTCTGGGAGGCGACTGGGAACACCGAGGAATACGCCGCCCCCGTCGCTGAGCGCTGCAACAGGGTTGGTGTTTTGCGATGTTTGCAAAAAAAGGGCTGTTTTCGCAAAGCTATACAAACGCGCAAAGTGATACGCGTATAATGGCGTTACATGGAAGAATCCAAGCTGAGAAGCTTCCTCACTGGTGGCGAGACCCTAACGGTGGAGTTCAAAAGGGAGGCTAACGATGGCGATCTCGTTGAAGCAGTTGTCTGCTTGGCCAACGGCAGCGGGGGGCACCTGCTTGTCGGGGTTGATAACAACCGGCAGGTCATAGGCTCGGAGCCGAGGCACGGCACCCGCACAGATCCTTCCCGTGTTGAGGCGCTGATACTCAGCCGCACCAGGCCGGCTGTTCACGTTTCGGTGTCCATCACTTTGGTCGACCAGGGTGAAGTGCTCATAATCGATGTTCCCAGTGCTGCCACGGTGGTTGCAACCAGCGACGGGAAATATCTCCGGCGGGCCATTGATATGAATGGTTCTCCGCACTGTCTGCCGATGGAACCCCACGAGGTGCTGGCTCGGGCCAGCAGCGTGGGCGCCCAAGACTTTTCTCAAATTCCAGTGCCGGATGTGCACTTGGACGATCTCTCCCCCATCGAAGTGGAGCGTTTCCGACAAATCGCAGGCAGCGGCGGCGACACGGCTCTGGCAACCCTTTCGGATATAGACCTGTTGAGGGCTTTGCGCCTCCTGACTCTCAACGACGAGTTAACAATCGGGGCTGTTCTGTTGTTTGGAACGAAGGAATCCATCAGGCGCAAGCTTCCCGCCTATGAAGTCGGGTTTCAGGAGCTTGAGGGCCTCGAAGTTCGCAACTCCGAGACCAACAACGTCCCGCTCCTACGGGCGATGAATGAGCTGTTCGAGCGAGTAATGGCACGCAATCCTGAAGAAGAGATCCAGGTTGGACTTCTTAGGGTTCCCCTCCCACGGTTCGCCGAGGTGACGGTCCGCGAGTTGATAGCCAACGCGCTGGTACATCGCGACTACGCGGCCGCTGGCGCCACCCTGATTGAGATCACCGAAGAGCATCTCAGGATCTCCAACCCTGGTGGGTTCCCGGATGGCATCACCACTTCCAACCTACTGACCACCCCGCCCCGGTCGCGCAATCCCGCGCTGGCCGATGCCTTCAAGCGTGCCGGTCTGGTCGAACGGACCGGACGGGGAATCAACCGGGCGTTGCAGAGCCAACTTGCCTTGGGGAGATCGGCCCCCGACTACAGCAGAAGCAACACCTCTACCGTTGTGGTACAGGTCCGACCGGGTCCCGCCGACAAGGAGGTCGCCGGGTTCGTAGCCGAGGCCCGCCAGCGGGGTGAGGAGTTTTCCCTTCGAGATCTTCTCACTTTGCACGAGATTCGCACCGAACGGCGCATCACCACCGCACGAGCCGCCGAGCTGTTCCAAGTGGAGCCACAAGAAGCGCGCCATGTTCTCAATCGCCTGGCCGACCGTGGTCTCCTCGAAACCCGGGGCCGCACAAGGGGCCGCACCTACCACCTTCCCGCTGCCCTCTATCGGCGTTTCGGGGAACCGGTCCAATATCAACGCGTCAGAGGTTTCGACCGCATCCAACAGGAACAGATGGTGGCCTCTTTTGTGGACCGCCAGGGTTCAATCAATCGCAGGGAAGCCGCAGAACTATGCCGTGTCACTCCCGCACAGGCAAGCCGGCTCCTGCGACGCATGCGAGACGACGGAAGACTCAAACTAATCGGACAACGACGGACCGCCCACTACGTAAGACCGGCTCAGAGCGAGACCACGAAGTAAGCAAACAGGTGTCACCAACATCTGAACCAGGCGGGTAGTCAAGACGGGGTGGTCCTTGACCATCCAGACCGCTAGCCATCACACACCGGCGAAGTCACCCACTAACGGTTCGGATCAGCTACTTCCCCTATGTGAACTTATGTTTACTTTTTCCGGACGTTTTCGGCGTCGGGTAGCGGTGTTGTTGGCGTTGTCGCTAGTGGCCAGTGTGCTGGTGGTGGCGGCTCCCGCGGCGGCTGCCGACCCGGAAGCGGACTATAAGGCCACGTTCTCGGCGTGTGTCGGCGCAGCGGCTGATGATGCCGGTTTCACCGATGTTCCGTCGGGTCACGCGAATGCGGGTGATATCGACTGTATCGCCTATTACGGTGTGACCAAGGGCACGTCGGCTTCTACGTATTCGCCGCTGATGAGCGTTACGCGTGAGCAGATGGCTCTGTTCTTGACTCGTTTGGCTGGTTTGGTCGGGATTGATGTGGATGATGATCCCGATGATGCCGGTTTCACCGACATTGGTGATCTGTCGGCTGAGTCACAGACGGCGATCAATCAGTTGGCTGATCTTGGGATCACCCAGGGAACGTCGGCGACCACGTATTCGCCTTCGGCTGCGGTGCAGCGTGGTCACATGGCCCTGTTCATCAGCCGTTTGATGAACCACATAGTGCCACAGTCTGATGGTGATATCGGTTTGAGTTCGACTACTCAGTATGGGTATACGCCGTCTGATGTGGACGACAATGACATGGACGCTGATATCGGTTCGCCGTTCGGTGATCTTGGTCAGGCGACCAAGGACGAGTGGGATGCTATCACCAATCTGTATGAGCTTGGTGTGGCTGCGGGTATCTCTGCCACTTCGTATGCTCCTGATGAGGACATCACTCGTGCTTCGATGGCCGGTTTCATGGCTGGTGTGTTGGATCATTCCAACGCCCGTCCGGCTGGTTTGAGCATTCAGGCCACACCGGCTGAGGGTTGGGGTGATATCACGGCCACGGTGATCGTGTCGGTCCGTTCTGATGGGTTCGGAGCGGTGGAGGACCAGCCGGTGGATGTGTTCAGCAGTGTCTCGGCTAACGAGGGGTTGCGCGAGGACGGCACTTGTAACTTCGGCACCAACGCTGATGATGTGAACTTCGGGGACTTCATCACCGGTGATTGTGTGTGGAGCGACAACGATGACGCCACCGATGTGGACGGCAACCTGATCCTTGATGAGAACGTTGATCAGGGCGAGTCCCGCATCTTCTATGCGTGGATCGGTGATGACGACGGTGACAAGTTCGACGCGGACACGGCCGATGAGCAGACGGCTTCGGTTACTGCTAAGAAGGAACAAACCTCGTTGGCTGTCACTTCGACGATCAACAGGTACGCCGACGCTGGGTACGGCGACGACCTGGACACCAACCTGGCTGGTCATCAGACTCATGGCCAGAAGGTTGATTTGGGTGCCGTTGATACAGTGACCTTTACTGCTCAGTTGAAGGACGACGACAATGCTGATGTGAAGCGTGCCGGGGTTGAGGTGCGTGTTGAGTATCGGCAGGGCGCTGAAACAGATGGACCTCGCGACAGTCGGGGTTATGTGAACTCGCATGAAGCTGAATTGGAGACCGACGCCAACGGTCAGGTGTCCTACACCATCCAGGCGCCGGCGGACAACCGCCGAGTCACCACCCAAACCCGCGCGGATGACATCGTGTTTGATGTAGACGGTCTTCCTGAGGCGTCGGAAGATGTTTACTGGGTTGAGGAAGACCCGGTGCTGACGACCAGCACCCTCGAGTTGCCCACGTATGTGGTGGCCGGTAGTTCGTCTTCGATCCGAGCCACGGTCTATTTGTGGGACCAGTACGGCAACCCGCACCAGTCACACCGTTCTCAGAAAGCTGTGATCACTATCGGTGCTGATGCGGTTCCGACGGTTACCGATCCGCCAACAGCTGACAGTAACACGTCAATCCGCCCGGTTATAAGCAGAGGCTATGCCAGTTGGAGAAACGCATTGGCCACAACTGCCGGCACTGCTGTGAACGCGGTTTACGATGTGAGAATGCTGCTCCGTAACAGCAACGGCATCGCAGTGCAGGACGGGTCCGACGCCAACCTGGATGACAATGACACTGCCTACAACGACGGCAGAGTCATCACAGCAGATAACGACACTGCTACAGCTGTTTACGATGATGATGGGAATGCTCTCCCCAGACCAGGCCCCTCCCAGGGTTACCGGAACATTCTGGCACCGGACACAACCGACCTGTTCAACTCCAGAACGATTCTGTACGACGGAACGACGAACACTGCCGTTGCTTTGAATAATGACGGTAGTGGCACGGTTCAGGTAGTTGCCAGGGCTGTGTCAACAGACGTGGATGCAACCACTGCCATGACCGTATTCAATGGTGATTTGGAAGGCGAGTTCCTCGTCGACACCGATGCTGACAGTGATGCTGATCGTGTCTACTCCTACGACGACGATGACATCTTTATCGACAGCACCGGCGCCGAGGGTGTGGAAATCACGATGGCCAGGTTCGCGGCCACGATCAAGGGCGGCGCCAACACCACCATAGAGGTGTTGGCCTACGACGTTGACGGCACCAGCATCTTCCGCCTGCCATAAACCACTAACCCTTACAATCCACTAACCAACAGTGTGGCTCCCCCAACCGGGGGAGCCACACCACTATCCCAAAGAGAAACCCTCCCGGCTGGAATGGCCAGGAGGGTTTCGTGAGTTAGAGGGCGGGAGTGGTTTAGGGAGTGTTGATCCTCACGACGAAGGTGCTTATACCGTCAACGTTGTAAGTGAGCACTTCCACTTCATTACCCGAACGGGTGGTGCTTTCACTCAGCATGCTACGGAACGCGTCTATGGTGATAACCCGACCTTCGTCCTCGGTGCTGTCAATGAAGATGTCCTCATCATCAAAAGAGAACACCAACTCCGGCCTCTCATCAGCGTCGTCTGTGGCGTCTTCCGTGTCAGCAAGGAACTCAGTGGCCTCAGAGGCCATCCCCACCAGATCAACGTTGTACTGATCGGTATCAGCCGAGTCTGCCTTCTCCACAACCAGAACCGAATCCATACCGTCACTGGTACCAGGAAGGGGAGCCGCAACAAGTCCTTGTGCGGTCTTGGTCACGCCGTCATAGTCCTGGTAGGTATCCAGACCATCAGCGTTCAGAGCATCTGACCATTCAGCGTTAGCTCCGCTGGGAGCATTGCGGGGAGCACCGTACACAAACGGGTCCGTTGAACCGACAATCGCCGGGCTGGCGGTGCTGTCACCTCTCGGGTCAGCATAGTCCGTCAGGACCGGCGTGTTGGCAGCATCAGTGGCGCCAGCGTCGTCGTCGATCGCGTCGGGATACAGAATACCGTCAACAGCAACGCCGGTAATGCCGGTATCGGCACCTGTTCCACCAATCAGGACTCTGGCGTCGTTGTAGGTCGTCCTCAGCGCGTCAACAGCCGTCATGCGGCTTTGAGCGGAACTCGTACCAAGAGCAACCCACGCTGCAAAGTCAGCAACCCGGCCGTCACCGGTACCGAAGCGAACTGCCGAGCCTCTGCTGTTCCGAGCAAGTTGCCGAACGTCATAAGCGATATCGATTTCGTCTTCTGCGTCAACGGCTACGCTAGGACTCCAGCTGGAGTAGCCACGGCTGATAACCTGACGGCGCGCCACAAGGCTAGCCTGGATACCGGTAGCGGTTCCGATATCAGTGATGGCAGTGCTGCCATCCTCCTGTGTTCCGCTCACCGTGACTTGGGTCTGTTGTCTGCTGTGAGAACGGTAGGGATTCCCGTACTGATCCCACTGGTGGACCCTGATACTGACAGACGGGGTGCCTGCCAGCACATAATCGGGAACCGTGATGCTGTCAGAAGCGAGGAAGTTTGCTTCCTCGATCCAATGGATCTTCAACTCAGCGGTCCGATCAGTCGCCGCACCATCAGAGTCCAGTTCCACGAACTCGACAATGTCTGCCCGATCATTCGTCGCACTGGTGTTGGACGGACCGGCGACCGTGTAGGACACCATTCCGTCGGCGTCGGTGGGCAGGATCACTTCATGAGTGTTGGTGTAGCTGCTGCCACGTCGATAGTGCACCCGGATGCTCACGCCTTCACGCTTCACGGTGTTGCCGTCTTCATCCTTGAGCGTGGCAGTAGCAGTTACGCTCGACTTCACCCGAAGATCAACGACCTTACCGTTGCCGTAAAGATCCAAAGCGTGCAGGTTGATGTCAGAACCGGCCGACAGCGACTCTTGGGCCTTCTTGGCGGTCACGGCTACGGTGACTTGGTCCACCCGATCGTCATCGAACTTCTGTCCGTCGCTGGAACCGATCCAAGCAAAGAAAGTCCGAGTGGTACCGGCATCAATATCCGTCTCACCGACGAACAGGTTGCCATCCTTGTCGGTGCTGTCGTCGTTGGAGTCCCAAACACAGTCACCAGAGATCAGGTCACCACCCAGAACAGCATCAGGATCGTCACCGAAGTTACAAGTGCCATCCTTGCGGAGCGCCTTATCAGCAGAAGCCGAAGAGAATACATCAATCGACTGTGCTTCCACCGCACCGAAAGCATCAGTCCGGAAAGAAGCAACCACCACCGGTTCGGTGTCACCCCAAACCGTGTCCTCGTTGGACTGGATACTCAAACCGGCGGGGCGAGTGTTGGAATGGTCCAAAACCGCGGCCATGAAACCGGCCATCGAAGCACGAGTGATGTCCTCATCAGGAGCATACGAAGTGGCAGAGATACCCACGGCTACACCAAGCTCATACAACTGGGTGATCGCGTCATACGCGAACTTGGTAGTGCCATCGATGTCCATGAACGGCGAGTCAACATCAACGTCCTTGTCATTGTCCACAACATCAGACGGCGTGTAACCGTATTGGGTAGTGGAGCTCAGCCCGATCTCACCATCGGCATGAGGAGACATCCCGTTCATCAAACGACTGATGAACAGGGCCATGTGACCACGCTGCACCGCAGCCGAAGGCGAATACGTGGTCGCCGACGTTCCCTGGGTGATCCCAAGATCAGCCAACTGATTGATCGCCGTCTGTGACTCAGCCGACAGATCACCAATGTCGGTGAAACCGGTATCATCGGGATCATCATCCACATCAATCCCGACCAAACCAGCCAAACGAGTCAAGAACAGAGCCATCTGCTCACGCGTAACGCTCATCAGCGGCGAATACGTAGAAGCCGACGTGCCCTTGGTCACACCGTAATAGGCGATACAGTCGATGTCACCCGCGTTGGCGTGACCCGACGGAACATCGGTGAAACCGGCATCATCAGCCGCTGCGCCGACACACGCCGAGAACGTGGCCTTATAGTCCGCTTCCGGGTCGGCAGCCGCCGCGGGAGCCGCCACCACCAGCACACTGGCCACTAGCG